>NZ_JAEMGT010000185.1:0-2070 GCF_017655185.1 Rahnella sp. ChDrAdgB13
GATTTAAAATCCCTCGGCTTATGGCTGTACGAGTTCAAGTCTCGTCCCGGGTACCATGGGAAAATACATAACAGATTCAAAGCAATAAAAAAGTAATGTCGTATATTATAGCCACCCTCGGGTGGTTTTTTTATGCTCTTTCATAATATCACTTCATAATATTATTGGTCGCCTACTGCCGGAACTATTGCTATTTTCCTGTCATACTTTGCCGTTTGAGCCGCATTTTTGTGTCCGGATATGGCTTGTTTATCATTCAAGGATCCCACTAGGTCTGATATCCCCTTAGCTTTCAAATCGTGAAATGTGAAGTCAAATTCAAGTTCTGGGAACTTCTCTTTGGCATCTTGCTTTGCTTTCATCCAACGACTATTAAACCCATCCCGTGTATACCCAGATCCTGATGGTTGGTGCACAACAAAAATGCTACTCATTCCCACGTTGAGGGGTAACATTTTCGCTCGTTCCATTGCTGCTTCTAATCGTGGCCCCCAGCCCTTAATTTGGGTCACACCTGTTTTGCTTTGCTGAATGAGAATTCCTTCCTCAATTATCTGGTTCTTTTTCATACTCAGAATGTCGGCCTGACGAGCGCAGCAAAGATATGCCAACTCCATTGCAACCTGAACGACAGGAGGAGAAACTTTATAGAGAGCTTCATATTCTTCGTGCGTGATATACCGAGTACGGCCAATCTCCTTATACTGCTTCACGCCAATGCACGGGTTCATTTTCACCATTCCCCGTTCATACCCCCACCTGAACACACGTGAAATAAATGCTTTTTCCCTATTCGCTTGGGTACGGCTTTTCAGACCTCGCTTATCCATGTACTTACGAATATGCTCAGGTTTTATCTGGTCTGGTGGCACAGGGCCAAATACCGAAAGTACTTTGACCGAGTACTTTCGATAATCCTTCTGTGTCTCAACAGCTAACGCCACGAAGTCGCCAGAATTGAAAAACTTATCAACTAAACCGGCGAAAACATGTTCGTCTTTTTTGTCGTTGATCAGTGCCTCATAAGCAGACCATACCTGAGCCGGTGATGAGTCAAATCCACAGAGGCGGATTGTGCCGCCATTTTTCGGCTTAAACTCAAAAGCTGATCTACCCCGGCAGGTGCGTGGGGGCATCCAACTGTCTGCTGGGTTACTCCGTTTCCTTCCCATTAATCCAGTGCTCCAAAGTTAGGTTCAATTACCGAACTACTGACGTCTTTGTGTCGATGGCTGAGTGGATCGTTGAAGTGCTGCCAGGTAGTTCTCGGACGGCCATCGCGACGGGTTATAAAGAAAATCCCAGCCTCGCGCAACACTTCACACTGTTTTGTCGGAATTTTATACCCCGTCAGCACTTCGATATCAGCATCTGAAATGATGTCACTTTCTTTTTTATCAGACATATCTTTCTACCTCACACCGCACCAATAGCTTTCTGGACTACCCGATAACCCCGTTTTCTGGGCTTTTTAATTGGTTCGATCTTCGCTGGCGCTACTCGTGGCCGCGCCGGTTCTGGCTCATAAATTCCGGTGCGCATTCGATACTTTTCACGCATCTTCCAGGCGTTCCATTTCGTCCAGTCACAACCGTCGTCAACGTAAACCGTCGCCTGAATCAGCGTATCGTTCAGGTCAACACGCTTATTTTTGGAAACCCTGTGCATAGTCGGCATTAGCGAGGCTCCTCGTTTCCAAGAAGAGGGGAGCAGACGGTTGTGTAGCCAGCACCAGTTATCGCCATCGAGCACAGTGTTATGGCGCTGTTGTGCGCCCCGGCAATGATGAAACTGCGTCCGGTTCTGCCCTCAAGGTCAAGCATCGGTGGCAGAGTAACCGGCTCGGATCTGCTGGCCTGCCATGCCTGCCATAAAATTTCAGTAACTGCGTATTCATCAATTCTCATATCTGGGTAATCCGTTACCCATGATTCGAACTGCTGGCGGCTGAGCTTATCCATTTGCACCCCCGGTGTTCCCCTTGCAATAACCGGCTACGATAATCGCCTTTGCAATGCTGGCTGGCGTCGAGTTATTCGGCCATTCGGCATCCTGAACAACCCGATTTAG
>NZ_JAEMGT010000186.1:0-1455 GCF_017655185.1 Rahnella sp. ChDrAdgB13
TGTACGGATTACCTGAGGAAGTCGGCGACGAGGGGAGCTTTTATCTAAATCCGATTTATTCAACAAAGCCATAAGCAGGCTAACGTCTTGCGGCCCCCGGCAGGCCATTATCGATAGAATCAGCGTCAGCGTTAAATCGGTACTCATACTTAACAACAGTGCCATTGAGAATTTACGATCAAGTTGACTGTGCATCCTATAAGCTCAAAACTTTTTTACTGAGCTATTTTCGACAGCCACTCTATTGCACCAGAAGTTCTTAACCATGGTTTAATATTGTTATTGACATAATCAATGGCTTCATCCATTTCACATAACGTAATATATCCACGGTTAGACTTCGTCAGCATACGGCACTTTGATAACAAACTGGGGATGTGTCTATTAGAATCGATCGCAGCTTTAGCGATATCATCGGCATCCGGGGTGGAATGCCTGTAGGCGAGGAGGGCGCGTGTATAATGAAGATAAGGGCTTGTATCACCTGAGTAATCGTCCAGTATCAAAGCCAAATCGTCCACTATTTCCAGTTCCAAGTAATAACTCGTTAGTAAATGACGAATCCCCTGGTTATCATTCGGATTGAGCTGAAGCATTTCGCGACAGTGAGCTATAGCTGGGTAGAAGTTACCCGACTCCCATAAAGCATCGGCCAAAGCTGCTTTTGCTCTCATATATGGGCGTGTTTCAACACATCTCCAGAAACGGCCAGCGAACTCGTGAAAAGCTTCGCCAAGAGCAATGCTGGCTGCATATAAAGCCGTTTCCAGATTTTGGATTTTTGAATCAAGAGGCTCGTCAGATATCTCGTAGTAGAATGAATATGCGTCAGCACAGAGCGGAGATTTTTTGATAGCTTTTCTGATAAGTTTCAGCACAGCGTCCAGGTCATCAGTTTCCCAGGCATCGAACATAAACTCCTGAGCCGCAGCCAGCTCAAGCTGTATTTGCTCAGAACTAACGGCATTTTTATACAAATCAACGCGCTTTTTAGTCGGGAATTTAATCATCTTAAGTATCCTTTTGGGGCTCACCTTTATCCGGTACTTCGCAGCACTGATGGTCGATTCTATCGCTTTGAACTTGCCACAAACAAGCTCGGGTCTGCCAGAACGGGATTGATAGCCCGGAGCAGCTATTGGGTGCAATGAGTGCGGTTAGGTACCGGCAGCATCTGGGGATCACAACATAACCAGCCCAACAAAACATCCGCATCTCCAAAGTGACATTACTAAAATATTTGGTGCGCATAATCATGATTATGTTAAATGCAATATCAGGTCGCGCACTCAATCCCGTTCCACTCCCTTTTGCTCGGTTTGGCAGCCAGCGGCCCCCCCCATTTCCATCGAAAGCATGAAAAGGCCCGGCACTGGCGCGAAAGTGGGCTTTGTTGAATAAATCGGATTTAGATAAAAGCTCCCCTCGTCGCCGACTTCCTCAGGTAATCCGTAC
>NZ_JAEMGT010000187.1:0-2594 GCF_017655185.1 Rahnella sp. ChDrAdgB13
GGCAAGAGCCTGCATGACATGCGCAACGTCATCATTGGCGCCATCCTTATCGTCGGTGCGTCAGGTTTCGGTACCTACTGGGCGTCATAAGGGAGGTAACGATGGCTACGCTGAACAAAGCGCTGACGCGACCTGCCGCCATAGCCGGCATTCCCCTCGTGCCGTTCGTGATGGTCAGCGGGGCCATCGTCCTGCTGGCGGTCTATGTCAGCTATTACCTGATATTACTGCTTATTCCCGCCTGGCTGGAGATGAAGGCAAAGGCCAGAACCGATATTCACTATTTCGGGCTGCTCTGGCTGGCCTTTAAAACCCGTGGCCGTTTTGGCACCAATAAACATTTTGGTGCCAATGCCCTGCTGGCAAACCGCTATGACGCCGTCGACGTCTCGGAGTTTATTGAAAAAATGAAGTTAAACGAGCACGTTACGCTGGATAAATACATTCCGTATTCCTCCCATATTCACCCGCACGTCATCAGAAACCGCCAGGGTGATTTGGTTGCCAGCTGGGAGCTGGAGGGCACCGTTTTTGAATGCGAGGACGAACATCATCTGACGTTAATGGCGACGCATCTCAATAACGTGATTCGTGCATATGAAGGTCTGCCGGTTACCTTCTATCTTCACCGTATCCGGGAAAAGTACCACGATGTCTTTGACGCGAATTCAGGTATTCCCTTTTCTGATGAAGTGACCCGGCTGTATTACCAGCCGATCAACGAAAAGCCGTTCTGGCGGCACCGGCTGTTTTTCACCGTCTGCTACGCGCCCTTCTCTCCGCTGGAGAAAAAGGCCATGAAGACGCAGAAGTCCGGTAAACGCAAAACGGCGCTGGATGATGCCCTGAAAATGATGCTGGAACACCGGGATGCGCTGGCTTCGGCGCTGTCCCGCTATACGGCGACGCCGCTGGGGATGTATGAAGACAACGGGCGGGTGTATTCCGCCCAGTTGTCCTTTTATCACCGCCTGCTCACCGGCCAGTGGCAAAAGGTGGCGGTCACGCGTGCGCCGTTTTATGAAACGTTAAGCACGCCGGATGTCTTTTTTACTACCGACACCGCCGAGTGCCAGACGGTCGGCGGCTCCCGCTTTTTACGCAGTTTGGAAATCAAAGATTACTCACCGGAAACCGCGACCGGCCTGTTAGACGCGCTGCTGTATGCCGAAAGCGAGTACGTGCTGACGCAGTCCTTCACCTGCATGGCCCGCGACGAGGCGCAGAAGCATATTCGTCTGGCGGAAAAGCGCCTGACTTCGGCGGATGACGACGCCATTTCACAGCGTGAAGAGCTGATTGTATTGCGTGACCTGCTCCAGTCCGGGCATGTGTCCTGCGGAAAATACCACTTCTCCCTGCTCGTATCCTCAGACAGCGCCAACCAGGTGGTCAAGGATGCCAGCGCGCTGGCGCAGCCCTTCGCCGACCTCGGCATCATGACGACGCTGTCCACGCTGTCGCTGCCCGCCGCGTACCTGGCGCAACTGCCGGGGGTGTATACGTTGCGCCCCCGACTGGTGGCCGTCAGCAGTCAGAACTTTGCTGACCTGGCGAGCCTTCACAACTTTCATCCCCACAAGCGGAGCGGCAATCCCTGGGGTGACGCCATCGCCATCCTGACATCACCCGGCGGCGGCGGGTATTACCTGAACCTGCACGACAGCCAAAGCGGGCGGGATGACTTCAACGAAAAAACGCCGGGTAACTCAGCGATTATCGGTAAAACCGGCTCAGGGAAAACGATGCTGATGACCATGATGCAGCAACTGATGCAAAAGTACCGCAATCCGGCGACGTTCTCCGCCTCAGCCACAATCCAGCGGTTCACCACGGTGTATTTTGATAAGGACCGGGCGGCGGAGATGGCGATACGCCAGATGGGCGGACGCTACTTCCGTATCCGTACCGGTGTGCCTACCGGGTTTAACCCGTTTTCGCTTGCCCCAACCCGCCGAAATATCAGCTTTATCAAACGACTGGTACGCATGCTGTGCGGCCGCAACGGCAAGCCGCTCGATCCGCGCGATGAGGAGCGGATCAGTGCCGCCGTGGATACCATTATGCTCGACTACCCGCCGGAATACCGCAAGTTCGGGATCACCCGGCTGCTGGAGGTCTTGCCGGAGCCGCCAACCCCCGACGCCCGTCTCAACGGGCTACGCATTCGCCTTAAACAGTGGGCGCAGGGCGGCGAGTTCGGCTGGGTATTCGACAATGAAGAGGACACCTTCAACATCAGCAACATTGATAACGTGGGTATTGACGGTACGGAATTTCTCGATGATGACGATATTCGCGGCCCCATCACGTTTTATCTGCTGTACCGCGTCACCAGCCTGCTGGATGGTCGCCGGCTGGTGATGTTTATGGACGAGTTCTGGAAATGGCTGGCCGATGTCGAATTTTCCCGCTTCTCGCTCAATATGCTGAAGGTGATCCGCAAGCTGAACGGCATCTTCGTCCCCGCCACCCAGTCGCCTGACGAAATCGTCAAGCACCCGATTGCCCCGGCGATTATCGAGCAGTGCAGCACGCAGATTTTTCTCGCCAACCCGAAGGCCAGCCGGGCGGATTACGTGGAAAAGATGAAA
>NZ_JAEMGT010000188.1:0-3270 GCF_017655185.1 Rahnella sp. ChDrAdgB13
ATCTGACATGGCGGTACTGAAGGCGCTGGCCGCGTTGTCGAGCAGGCTGTCGCCGGTGCCGGAAATGCTTTCGGTAGCCTGGTCTGCTGAAGCCGAGGAGAACAGCGCCTGCTCGGTGCCGGACTCCAGAAATACCAGCTCAATGGTCACTGCATCCAGCGGCTCAACCTGTTTTTCTATCCCGGCCTCCAGAAACTGAGCGCGGGGAATGGATCCGTGAACGGGGTGAATAAGCTCCCCCGGCCCGCTGGTTTTAAACGTGGTTAACAGCGCCTTTAACTGCTGTTTCCAGTCGCTGCCGAACAGGAAGGCGGTCATGCGAAAGTTCAGCGCCTTCAGGCCCTGGTCTTCGATGATCGTCCCGTCCTGATACGGGTAGGCGTAAGTGGCGGTATCGCGGGAAATTGTGTCGCGGGTGTCCAGGCATTCGAAGGCAACGCCGCGAAATGATGCAGGCTGCAGGGTATCGATACCCGCCAGCGCCGCAAGTTGGGACATTAAATCGCTCATGCGCCGTGCCTCCGGGCATTTCGGGTGGTAGAGGTGTGTACAAAGCCGGTAATTTCCTGACCATCGAGATGAACCTGCACATTAACGATAGGTGCAGGTTGCGTCGGGAGCTGGAACACTGGCGTATGACCGCCAGCAGATGCATCACGCCCCGGCCAGTTCTGCAGCATGTTGAGGGCGTCACCGGATGTACGCTGACGGTTCTTTTTCAGGTTGATCTGCTTTTGGCGCTCCAGTTCGCTGGCTTCATCGCTGCCGCTGACCGTTTCACCCGGCCACATACCGGCAATTCCCGCCGTGACCGGATTGATCATCCAGCTGGGATTATCCAGCCCCCAGCCCAGAACTTTGCCGCCACCTCTTACGGCAGCACCCCCCAATTTCACGGCATTTTTACCCGCCGTGACCACAGCGCCACCCAACCATTTACCGCCTCTGACCAGCCATCCGGGTTTCTTTGTCAGGTCTTCAGCAGCATTTTCTGCTTCATTGATACCCGCCCCCGGTTTTCCCCTAAGCGTATCGAGCAAACTGCCACCGCCTTTCAGTGCGCCGAACGCCGCGACGGCTGATAATGCAATCGCCGCGCCTTCAGCGGCAGTGGCCACTTTCGGAAATTCGACAGCAAGGTCGGCGGTCTTAAGGGCCAGATCGCCCAGCGCGTCAGCGAGGGGTTTTACTGCCGCGTCACTTGCACGTTTTTTCTCTTCATCTGCCTTCTGGACCTTATAGTCGCTGGTATCAGCCATCACAGCATAATCAACATCCGTAGAACGCTGGCCCTCAGGTTTGGAGAACTGCGACTCAATTTCTTTGGACATAGACTCAAATTGTTCAGGGTTGCGCTCATAACCAAGAAAAGCAGCGGAGGACTGCTGGTTATGCAGGAACAGGCCAACGTTCTGACGGTGCCGTTCATCGATGGCCCGCTGGATATTCCCTTGCGCTTTTGGGTCAGAAGTAGATTTTAACTTATTACGCAATCCGGCCATTTCTTTGTCATGATCGTCAACAGCGCGGACCATATGCTCAAGCGTATAAAGGGTGTTATGACCATGCTGAGCATCCTTAAGGGCCATTGATTTAAAATCTAACCGCTTACCGTTAATTTTGACGCGGCTTGAGCTGTTCGCCAGATTTACTGATGACAACTCATTAATCAGGTCGTTTGTATTAGTCGCGCCTTCTTCCGGGGAGCCAGCAATGGATGATGCAACCTCATACAGTGCAAGCACATCAGAAAACCCCTTCGGGCCAACAAAACCGGCACCACGGGCATTTTCCAGCCCGCGTGGAGCTTCGCGTGCCAGCAGGGATACATCGGCTTTACCGTGTTGCGCTGCCGTAGTGGCTGCATCCAGCGCGGCATTACCTTGTTTCCCGGTCAGGCCAAAGTTAAAGGTGGATGTCATCAGGGAGGCAACATCAGCCGCATCGGCACCGGTTGCTGTGTGGATTTTCATGACTTCCGGCAGGGATGAGAATGCATCATCGCGCTCCATTTTTGAGCGACCCATCACTTCAAGAGCTTGCAAGCCTTCTTCCCGCGTACCACCGCCGTACTGACGGGCAGCATCAACCTTGTCTCTGATAGTGCCTACACCCGCCAGGCGCGTTTTCACATCGTTACTGTCGCGATAAAGAAAATTGGCGGTTTTATGCAGCTCGCTGTCGTAATTCATTTGCTGAGAAATTGGCTGTTTCAATACCATGCCCGCAGCCGTTACGCCCGCAACAATTCCGCCCAGGCTTTTGAGGCGCTCCATCGCGCTAACCATGCGACTTTGGGTGCGTTCGGTTTCTCCCAGCTCACGGCGTAATTTGCTGATTTTATCCGTGGTCTTGTCATAGGCGCGGGCCATCTCGCTGGCAGACGCGATACCGCTGCGGCCTAACTGTTCATAGGCCGCAGACGTTTGTCGGATTTCATTACGGATGGACTGCTCAGACTGAATGCCCAGCCGTTCACGCGCCTGCTGCGCCTGTTTGACATCCTGTTGAATTTTTCGGTATTTGGCTGTGAAGTCGTCTTTTAGACCAATACCGACCTGCGTTTCAAACGGGCCTGCCATGGTTTATTTCCTGCGGTATTTGTGCGATGAGGGGGTTTTACGGCGGATACTTCTGTAGGTTTTGACGTCGCCGCGTTCCTTCTTCAGCCAGGCTTCGGGGGACTCGATGCGGAATACCGCATCGAGCACGCTGGCAAGCTCTAGAGCGTCAAAGTTTCTGATTTCGTTGTCTGTGTATCCGTATTTTCGGATCCTGACGCAGGCATACCTGAAATCCCGATATTTGCGCTCCATTCTTTCCGCTTTTTTTTCAATGCGTCGCGGGCCTGACCGAGCAGAATAAAATCATCACTTTCTAAACCCAGTAACAGTTCATAAGTGATCTTGTCTTTTGTCACAGAACCCAGAGCGGTCAGGCAAAGCGACATCAGCATAACGTTATAGCCTGGCACCTCGGATTCTGAAGCATCAAGTTCATCCCCGACCGTTGATAAACGCAGGGTGAATTCACGCTGAGGCTGGCCATTAACGTCAACACCGAACGCCAGCACGCCGCTGACGGTTCGGGCTTTCATATCAAAAGTGAAAGGCTGTTCAGGTGCGTTATCTGCGGTTTTTGGGGCTGTTTTAGTCTTTCCAGTCATCATTATTTCCTGCTCATTCGGTAATGCGGTTGAGTGCAAAGCCGGTGATGCTCACCCGTGCTTCGTTATCCACGTTGTACTGGTCGCCCACGGTCTGGACGGTG
>NZ_JAEMGT010000189.1:0-9017 GCF_017655185.1 Rahnella sp. ChDrAdgB13
TGCCTGCCATACTTCCCTCAAAAATTGCCATTACTTATTAACTGACAATTCCTTTTGGGATAGGTTCTAAGTGCGGCTAATTTTATTAAAGCGCTGAACATCGATCTGGCTTTTCTGAGCGCCAGTTCATGGGATTTAAAACACGGTATTTCGACACCTTATGAAGGCAAAGCCGAAGTGAAGCAGACTGTTATTTCTGTTGCTAACCGGAGCATATTAATTTCCGACAGCAGCAAATATGGTAAATACGGCTTTTATTCCGTCTGCCCGCTGAGCACGGTGGATGAGATTATTACCGATTCAGTGTCGAAAGAATGCAAACAAACATTGTCAAACCTGACCTCACCCAAAGTGACATTTGTCGATATTTTATAATGTGAGAAAATAATGAAATCGGAAAATAAAATACGCGAAGATATTTGCTTTGCGGGGGAATCCCTTTTTCAAAGAGGCTATACCGTCGGTTCTTCCGGTAATATCAGCGCCCGCCTGGACGACGGCTGGCTGATTACGCCGACCGACGCCTGTCTGGGCAATCTGGATCCGGCAAAAATAGCCAAAGTGAATCTTCAGGGCGAATGGATCAATGGCGAAAAACCGTCGAAAACCCTGAAACTGCATCAGGGTATTTATCAGAATAACCCGGACGCGCAGTGTGTAACGCATACGCATTCCACCTATCTGGTATTGCTGACGCTGCGCGGCGTCTGGTCTCCGGAGGCCATATTGCCGCCCATCACACCGTATCAGGTGATGAAAGTGGGGAAAATCCCGCTGATTAATTATCACCGCCCCGGCGCGCAGGAGGTGGCTGAACGCGTTGCGACGCTGGCAAATCATGTGAAAGGGGTGATGCTGGAACGGCTCGGGCCGGTAGTCTGGGGACATTCCGTGGCACACGCCAGCTATATTCTCGAAGAACTGGAAGAAACCGCCAAATTATGGCTAAAGTCAGAAAGAAAAGTCATTGCGCTGCCGGATGAGGCAATTAACGAGTTGTGCGCCCTGTTCGGCTGCCACTGGTAATAATAATAATTTATCTCTTACCCTTACTCTATTACAGGTAAATAAAATGACCGCATATGAAATCATGCCGCGGGTGGCCTATTTAATCGCCGTATCCATGCTGGGGTGGTATACAACACGGAAGTTTAAAGTTAACTCGCAGGATATTGCCAAATTACTGATTTATATTTTCTCACCGATAGTCTGTTTTGTACTTATCCTGAACTCACCGGCGAACATTAATTACGCCATGTATTCGGTAGTGTTTTATGTTGTCTCCTGTATCGCCGCTTTTCTGGCGTATCTGGTCGGGCGTTTATTATGGAAAGACAACCGCGCGAATTTATTCGGCGCAGCAGGCGGACAAGGTAACGTCGGTTATTTTGTCTTACCACTGGCCATTGGCTTGCTCGGCGGTACACCGGACGGCGCCGCAGCTATCAGCATCGTGGTTTTCGCCAAAGTCGCCTCGAGTATTTATGAATTTACGGCCGCGTATTACATCACCGCGCGTGGCCGGTACTCCATTAAAAACAGCCTGATCATGGTATTGAAAATGCCGACACTGCACGCGGCCATTCTTGCCCTGATTTTGAAATACTTCCACTTTGAACTGCCGGACGTAATTAAAAGCAGCGTCGACGGATTTGTCGGCGGTTACTCCACGCTGGGCATGATGATTATCGGTATGTCACTGGCACGCTTCGATAAATTAATTCCCGACTGGAAATTCGCCATCGCCTCGATTCTGTGGAAACAAGGGTTGTACGCGGTGGTCATCATCGCGATATTCCGCTTGTTTAATCTGAATCACTATGAATATGTGGTGATGGTCATGCTGGCCTGTAATCCGCTCGCTGCCAACATCGCCGCCGTCGCGTCAGCGCTGGACGTTCACCCTGAGAAAGCCGCCTTCGCCATCATGCTGAGCACGATCCTGGCAGTCGTCACCGTGCCACTCACCATCTGGCTGGCCATGTAGTTGTGATTATCAAGATTACGATTATTAACGCTGTACCTGAAGTTCATCACTTTTATCTGAAACCAGGAGTCACGCATGTCTTCTTCAAAAAACCTTACGCTGCACAGCGCGTTAGTTGTCCGCTCGCCGTTTGACGCCACGCTGCTCGACATATACCGCCAGTCACACGGCGACATTGATATCACCTGGACGCCAACCACGGTGTTAATGAAAAACATTGCCAGCGGGCTAACCGGCGACGTAGTCATTGTGACCGATCAGGCGATGGATGAGCTGATCGAACTTGGCGTAGTGGACGCCGCCAGCCGTAAACCGCTGATCGTCTCGCGCATCGGTTTCGCGGTAAAACAGGGCGACACCCGACCAGACGTTTCCACCCCAGAAGCGCTGAAAAAAACCTTGCTGGAAACACGTTCGGTTTGTTATTCCATCGGCGGCGCAAGCGGCATTCATTTTAAAACCGTGCTCACCCGTCTGGGCATTGAGGCAGAAGTGGACGCCAAAGCCAGCCCGATCCCGGAAGGATTTACGGCAGAAAAACTGATCACCGGCGAAGCCAGTCTGGCGGTTCAGCAAATCAGCGAACTGCTGGTGGTGTCAGGCATTGAAATCGCTGGTCGTCTGCCGGAGGAACTGCAAAAAGTGACGTCGTTTTCCATTGCGCTGTTCAACGCCTCCCCGCTAAAAAACGAAGGTGCCGCGCTGATTGACATTGTCACTGCGGAAGCCTCAAAAGAGGCCTACGCCCGTTTCGGCCTTGATTGCCGGTTTTAACCCCTGAGCCACAGGAGAAGAACATGCCTAAAACGATTGTCCTGCTGCACGCCACGCCGGTGGCAATGCAGCCCGTCAGCGTCGCAATGGCGGAATTATGGCCCGACGCCATCCCGGTAAATCTACTCGATGACGGGTTGTCTATTGAGCGGGCCAAAAATGTTGAGCTGACACAGGCACTCACCGAGCGTTTTATCCGCTTCGGGCAATACGCCAGTGATACCGGCGCAGACGGCATTCTGGCGACCTGCTCCGCGTTTGGCGAAGCTCTGGAAAAACTTGCTGACCAGCTCGCCATTCCTGTGCTGAAACCCAATGAAGCCATGTTTTTAGCCGCACTCGATGCAGGAAGCCGCGTGGGTATGATCGCCACTTTCCGCCCTGCCATCGCCGGAATGGAAAAAGAGTTCAGCGACATGGCCGCGCGTCTGGGTAAAACGCTCTCACTGAAGACAGTATGCGCCGAAGGTGCGATTGAAGCGCTGCGTGCCGGTGACGATGAAACTCACCACCGGCTGGTGGCGGAATATGCGCAGCAGCTGACTGGCTGCGACGCCATCATGCTGGCGCATTTCTCCACCTCGCGTGCGCTGAAAGCCGTGCAGGCCGTCACCTGCGTGCCGGTTCTGGCGGCTCCGCAGGCGGCGGTCAGTGAGATGAAAAAGCGCGTTTTGCATAATGAAGGAAAGACATCATGTTGATGGGTGTGATTGCCGATGACTTCACCGGCGCCAGCGATATAGGCGTGACGCTGGCGAAAGGCCTGGCGGGCGAAGGCGGCATGAAAACGGCGCTGTACATGGGCACGCCGGGAAATGCGGCGTTGCCGGACATTGAGGCCGGTGTGATTGCGCTGAAAAGCCGTTCGCTGCCCGCCGCCGAAGCCGTCGCACAATCGCTGGCTGCCTGCGAATGGCTGTTGGCGCAAGGTTGTTGTCAGATTGTCTTCAAATATTGCTCGACGTTTGATTCCACGCCCGCCGGGAATATTGGCCCGGTGGCGGAAGCGCTGGCGAACCGGCTTGGCGCACGCGGCGTGGTGGTGTGTCCGGCGTTTCCCGATATGGGGCGGACGTTGTATCAGGGGCATTTGTTTGTCGGCTCCAGCCCGCTCAATGAATCTGGCATGGAACATCACCCGCTGACGCCGATGACCGACCCGGATATCCGCCGCGTGCTGGCCGCGCAGTCTGAAAATCCGCCGGGATTTATTTCGTGGCAACAGGTTCAGTCGGGCAGCGCGTCAGTGCGCGATGCGCTTTTGGCGCAGGCGGAAGAAGGCCGCTGCCTGGTGGTGACCGACAGCATCACGAACGCCGATCTGGTCACCCTCGGCGCGGCCTGCAATGAAGCACGGCTGATTACCGGCGGTTCGGCTATCGCGCAGGGGTTGCCGCATAATTTCATCGCCAGGGGCGACGCGCAGGGCAATGTGCCACAGCGCATCGGCGTGCAAGGAAAAGGCGCAATTCTGGTGGGAAGTTGTTCGCGGATGACGTTGCGCCAGATTGCCCGGCACGCCGCCGGTCATGCCGTTTTGCAGATTGACGCGGAAGACTTGCTTCTGGGTAAAGTATCCCGTGAAACACTGCTGGATTTCATTGAACAAAACCAGCACCGCGCACCGCTGATTACGACCTCGGGCGACGTGTCCAGCGTGTCAGTTTTACAGGAACGTTATGGCCGCGAAAAAGTGGCGAACGCCATCGAAGATTTCTTTGCCACACTGGCGGTTGCTCTGGCAGACGCGGGCGTAAAACGACTTGTCGTCGGCGGCGGCGAAACCTCCGGCGCGGTGGTGAAAGGCTTGCAACTCGGTTCGGTGGTGATTGGCGCAGAAATCAGCACCGGCGTTCCGGCACTGCTGGCCATGCGCAATGCACAACCCATGGCGCTGGCGTTGAAATCAGGCAACTTTGGCAGCGAAGACTTCTTCAACCGCGCGTTTCAGACACTGGCTCCGTAAGGGGCCGTTTCCTCAATACCTTTCCACCCTCGCCATTTAGATCAGAAAATCAGGGCAAAGCACTACCCTTTTTTAATGTCCGGATGCTGGCTCAGCCACTGACTACGGTACTGCGAAGGCGAACGCGCAGTACTTTTACGGAACACGCGGCAAAAATAATTGCTGTCGACAAATCCGCAACTGCTCGCCACTTCTTTGATCTTCAGTTCATAGCCTTTCAGCAGCAGTTTTGCCCGTTCCAGCCGGACATGGTTAAGGTATTCGCTGAAGCCGGTATCGCCGGATTTTCGGAAAAGATGTGAGAGGTAGTTCGGCGTGATATGGAACCGCTTTGCCACGTTTTCGCGGGTCAGCGGCAGCGAGGCGTTTTCCTCGATATATTTTTTCATCACTTCAAACAGCGCGCCACTGCGGGTCAGAATTTGTGTGCGGTTCGCCAGTTGTTCCTGACAATGGCTCAGCAAACCGGCGACCACGCAGCGGGCGGTTTGCTGGTCATCCGGGTTTGAAACGATTTCATTCATGGCCTGCAATAAAAACGATCCGACCCGCGGCCCCAGCCGGGCGACGCTTTGTTTGTCCGTTTCGGAAAACCGGTTGCCGTCCCAGGATTGCAGGCTGAAACCGAGCTTTTCTTTGCTGAACAATATGCTCAGCAGCACGGCGGGCGCGCTCCACTGGGTGAGATTCCATTTTCCACCAGGGATATACAGCGCGTCGCCCTCTTTGAGCAAGCCCTTTTCAGCCGGAAGACTGCGGTCATGAACGTGGCCTCTGACCACAAATTCGATGCGCGGGAAGCTGACCAGCAACGCCAGTTCGGGCATGGGTTGTGTGTTATCCGGAAAGCGCACCGCCTGCGCTTCACTGCCACAAAACGATCGGAAAAGAGTGTCTATCACAACGGGCAGCATGGCGTTCTCTCAGTTTTTCAATTGCATTGAATCTTGCCATCAAGGTCAAGACCTTGGGTTGCCACCCAAACTGGCCCCAGGTCTTGACCGGTGTTAGCCGACGCCAACGGTTTTGACCGGTGTGGCATTTACAACACATCCAGCAACCATTTTTGCGCCGGTGTCAGGCGGCTGGCGGTTTCCGGTTTAAGCCATTTGCGCTGATCCTGCTGCTGCGCATCTTCACGGTCAATGTACAAACTGTGCAGCACGCGTCGGCGTGTGCCGACGGTATTGTTGGTGCCGCCGTGCCAGGCGTGCGCATCATAAATCATCACGCTTCCGGCCGGAGCTTCGAAAACCACTTCATCAGGATGTGGTAATCCGACGTCCGCCAGAACATCTTCCGGCAGTTCAGGCCGGTGATGCGTCCCCGGAATAATTCGCGGTGCGCCGTTTGCCGCACTGAGATCATCAATCGCCCAGATGGAGTTCACCAGATGCACTTTGGGGAAATCCGGACGAGGTTTTTTCCAGTCCGCATGCAGCGGCTGATGTCCGCCACGGTGCAGCGCTTCGCGGCCATTGAGGCTTGACACCTTAAACGCGCCGCGGAAAATGTGGCGGCAAACGGACAGGATCAGCGGATGCGACCAAACTTTTTCCCAGACCGTGCCTTTGTTAATCATGTTCGCAATACGCGTCGCGGTAGCTTCCTGATGATGCTCAACGGCCAGATTGTCACCCTCTTTTTCCACCAGCGCATCGAAGGTCACGCGCATATCTTCCAGCCAGTCTTTGTCGATCACGTTATGAATAATAACGTAACCCTTAGTTTCCAGCTCAGCGGTCTGTTCTGCGGTAAGCGACTGCGTTGCGCCGAGGGCGTCCAGGTATTGCTCAGATGAATTTATCATTTACCACCTCTTCAGTTAACGTTTGTGCAACACAAAAGTACGGCATTTTTTATAGGAATAAACGATGCAAATCCTACAAAGAGCTGGATATTTGTGTGATTCAAAGAGGAATGTGATGCGGGTGGCAAAGCTTACGACACCCGCTGCGCTTTCAGCCTTTCCTGTAAGAAATCGAGAAACACGCGGGTGACTTCGCTGCGCTGGCGATGCTGCGGATAGAGCGCATGCAGGCTGAGCGAGCCGGGCTGGAAGGCGTCAAGGATGGGTACCAGCGAGCCATTTTCGAGCGCCGGACCGACGATAAATTCAGGCAGCAATACAATGCCCAGCCCGGAAATGGCGGCGTCGCGCAGCACTTCGCCGTTGTTGCTCAGCACCGGCCCGCGCACGTCGAAAATCCGCAGTTTGCCGTGGCGCTCCAGCTCCCAGCCGTTTTGCCCTTCGCGGCCATAACGCAGGCAATCGTGCCGGAGTAAATCGTCCGGCGTTTCCGGCGTGCCGCGCCGCTCAAGATAACCGGGGCTGCAACAGATAACGCGTTTAAGCTGCCCCAGACGGCGCGCCACCAGCGAAGAATCCGCCAGATTGCCAATACGGATGGCAATATCAAAGCCTTCGCCCACCAGATCGACATACCTGTCCACCAGTTCCACCTGAAACTGAATCTCCGGATTTTGCTGCAAAAACTCCGCAATCAGCGGTGAGAGATGGCTGATGCCAAATGACATCGGAATACTGATGCGGTATGAGCCCTGCAGCGCCTGGCGTTTAGGTGAAACCGCCCTTTCGGCTTCTTCGATATCATCGAGAATACGCTGCGCATGTTGTGCAAAAAGCTGGCCGGATTCGGTCACCGACAGTTTGCGCGTATTGCGGTTGAGCAACCTGACGCTCAGCGAAGCTTCCAGCGCGGCCATCCGGCGGCTGACGTATTGTTTAGAAAGCAGCAGTTGTTCGGCCGCTGCGGTGAAATTCCCGGCTTTCACTACCGCCACAAAAATACGGAGATCTTCAATCTGCATGTCAGTTTCGCCCTGAGGAATACAACCTGTTATTGTCAACCAAAATGCGACAGTGATAGTCATTCTACCTCATTGTTGAGCAAATTGGTTTACGTGTATTCTCTGTTCATCGGAAGCGCAAACGCACTTTCCCCCTGACAACACTGAGGAGTACACCATGATCGAACAACGTCTCTCTGAACAACGCGGCTTAGGTGACCACGGCTGGTTGCATTCCCGTCACACATTTTCTTTCGCCAATTACTGGGATCCAAAACAGGTCGGTTTCTCAGACCTGCTGGTGATTAACGATGATCAGGTCGCACCGGGTCGCGGCTTCGGGGCACACCCGCACAGCAACATGGAAATCATCTCCTATGTGCTCGAAGGCGCGCTGGAACATAAAGATTCCATGGGCACCGGTTCAGTGATTGTCCCCGGCGATGTTCAGCTGATGAGCGCAGGCAGTGGCGTGACGCACAGTGAGTTTAACCACTCCGGTGAAGAAAACGTGCATTTCCTGCAAATCTGGATTGTGCCGTCAGAAAATGGCACCCAACCGGGATACCAGCAGGTGTCCGTCGCGGAAGCGGAAAAACGCGGGAAATTCCGCCTGATTGTTTCATCATCGGGTACCGACGGTTCGCTGACCGTGCGTCAGGACATGAAAATCTACGCCGGTTTCTTCGACGGTGCAGAACAGGCGACGATTGCCCTCGATGCGGATCGCTATGCTTATATCCACGTTGCCCGCGGCAGCATCAAGGTGAACGGTGTCGAATTCAGAACCGGCGATGGCGCGCGTATCCGCAATGAAGATAGCGTCACCTTTACCGACGGCGACCAGGCGGAAGTGTTGCTGTTTGATTTGCGTCCGGTAGAAGTGAATCATCCGTCACGCTGATACGGCGTAATACCTGAGTAAAGTACGCAAAAGCCCAAGCCTGTGATCATCCTGAAAAGGAAGGTCGCAGGCTTTTTTTTGGGCATCGTGCAGTGTTCTGACGATGCATTCACCTGCGCTATAATTGCGATGCAATACGTAATATATTAAGATGAATATAACGATATGTATGACACATATGGAATATTTCTCAGGAGAGAACATGAAGAAGTCACTGTTTGTTCTGGCAGCCGCCATCACTATCAGCGCATGTAGCAGCCAGACCGGCGTGAAGCAAACTGATTTGCAGCATCATCGTTTTGAGTTGCTGAGTGTGGATGGTCAGACGGTTCCGGCCGCACAGGGCCGTATTCCGGAAATTGAGTTCGGCTCAAACCTGCATGTTTCCGGCCAGATGTGTAACCGCTTTATGGGTCAGGGCAATCTGGAAAATAACGTGCTGACGGTGAAAGGTCTGGCCTCAACCATGATGCTGTGTCCGGACGAGAACCTGAACAAATGGGATCGGCTTTGTTGAATAAATCGAACTTTTTGCCGTAATCAGGATCAGATCACCACATTCTCGATCCTGTAGC
>NZ_JAEMGT010000190.1:0-3770 GCF_017655185.1 Rahnella sp. ChDrAdgB13
TTTCCAGTTCCGGACTCTGGGCATCAGTTTAATGCCTAACAGGAAAGCCAGCCCGTAAACGGGCGCACTCTGTGCCTGCGTATCGCCGTGTAAAATATCGGGCTGAATATCTGAATTATTTTTGGTAAGCCCATCCAGAATGTAGATCGCTTCCCACGCGCCGCACGGAATAAAATGCGAAAATAAGGCAATATGGGTTTCTACGCCGGAACCGCCGAAATTTCTGTTATCCCTCATCCCCTTCAATATCATCGTAATAAAGACTTTCAGGATAAAGACCCATCAGTTGGGTTAGGGTATCCTGAACTTCATCAAGCCTATTTACGAGGTGGGATATTTGTTCGTCCAGGTCGCTTGCCAGCTCAAATAATGCGGGAACCCGTCTACGTGAACCTGCGTTGATCACCGCCATCGCTATTTCATGGAGCCTAAGTAAATCTGTTCTGATTTGCGGCGGCGCTGAATAATCACCATCATTAAAAACACCGCGTAAATCATCGATAGCATCAACAGCCCGCAACAAAGAGGCTGTTTCAAAATTATCTGGTGAGAGTTTTTCCCATTCTAAATTAGTTATTTGATCACCCATTATTTTCTCCTTCAGCGATTAAACGTCCTATCTCAAACACCGCAGCTGACCGCCCGGATTTCACAGCTTCGGTTTTCTGGCCGTCAACAAACCAGTGAACGCCATCCGCTCGGACCAGCTCAAACATGTAGGACATATCGTAAACGTGATCCGGGATCACGGTCCCTTCCCCGGCCAGAATGCCCGCCGTAATGGAATGGTTGCCGCCACGAACGAAGCCAATTCGCCACGGCAACCACAGGTCAACGTAATGGTTGATTTTATCCTGCTTCCACGGGCTCCCCTTATGGGTTCCGATGTACGAAAGGTTATCGATATAACGCGACAAACTCCACGGCCAAGGCAGCACGATGTCACTTGCCAGCGACAACGGATAATCAGCGCTGTCCAGCTCACCCTCTTTCATCTTCTCGTAAGATTGCACCTGGATAAGTCCATCAAAGAAAAACTCTTGTGGGGTCATATCCGGGCGGGAATCCGCCCCTTCTTCTGCTACCGCCAGCAGTAAGTCACTCTGAACTGGTCGCACGATAGCGCGAAGGAGATCCGGCAGAGCCGCAACAGGCAGTTTTTCGGCCACAGAAAGTAGGTGATCGAAGCGATTTTTTTCACTGCTGGCTGCGGGTTCTCCTTTCTTATTTTGGTTCCAGAACATCATCCTAGTCCTTAGCCCTCCCTGTCGTAGTCATGTCGATGATTTTCGTGCTCATGCTGCGTTAAAGGGGTCTGAAGCCCAACCGTACGAAAACGTACGCTAAGTACATTTTTTGTACAATTGATCGATAAAAAGGATCAATTAATGATCCTTTTTATGTTTTTAGAACTCACGGGACAACGTCAAATATCCATTAAATCGGACAGAGCATTCATCGTTGTTTAACAGGCTGGAGACTATATAAACATTGCTCGCGCCTTTCGCGTTGGTATAGGTGTATTTCGCCGTTAGGTTCATTGCACCGTTATCGTGGTAAATGCCGTAGTAATCTTTGAGTGAAAGACCACTACCGATTTTCGCATCTTCCTGTGCAAGCTGATGCGCGAACGCATCGGAAACAGGAGAAATATTCAACACTTCAACCACCGTTTTATCTCGCTCAATCCCCTTAACGCCTTCTTTAGTCACAGCGGATAAGAGCATCTCTTCAGCATAATGGCCCCGTGTGGCGCATTCGCTACCAGGTGTATCTGCTGCGTAACCAGCGAAGGGTAAGATGGCCAGCGTCAACACATAACAGCGAATCACCGTACCACCTCAAGGATCGCACCGTGCTCTTTACTGACCAGTAAACGCGTGGATGGACCCATGATAATGCAGCCTTCAGACGCGAAACCCTTGATGCCGTGACGCTTGTCACCGTGCATCCTGAATGTACGCATATCACGCGCGTAAGAGTTGCCGCTGATATGGTTCAGGGTTATTGTCAGTGGGCCTTTGCTGGTTCCGGTGCTACCTATTTTCCACGTTCCTCGCGGGATAGGCCCCATCCCGCGAACCTGCTCGCGGTCAGGGTTATTTTTATTTGTCAGTATGCCGGAATAGCCTGTTTCGATTAACTTGCCATCGCGGTATAGCTCGCCCGTACTTTGTTTATAAAGCCATTTAGCCATTGTGATTTCCTTATGCTGTTTTTCGCTCGTTCCAGCTATCGGCGTGTTTAATATTGCCGTCTGTATAATGCCAGTCGATTTTTCATAACGCAGGCCAACATGCTCTATGTGGCCGTGCTTTTCAAAATCCGGATCTTTGGTGTCGAACATAACAGGTACGACATGGCACACCTTCACATTCTCAAGCGTCGTAACGAAATATTCTTCTTGGGGTCAGTTTGGATATCGAAAATTATTGTACGTTAAGGTTGTTTTTTAACCACTTAGATGTGAGAAAACCGCTCTGCTCTCTGAGCGGATTTTCGTATCTTGATGAGCGATGCTGAGATCTCCTCTCAAACGATCTTAAGAAGATCCTTCTGAATCTTTGATCGTGATAGTGTAGGTTTTGTCGAAATCGCCTGATTTTGAAAGCATTCCGCCACCTAAGCCGCCATGTAATCGTACTTTAACTATACCTGCTTTTGTTGGTATCCCTCTAATCTGAATACAATTATTGAGTTCTTTATCATCACAATACTGTAAATGGAGGCCTAAATTATCAGGATGAATATCTCCTGCAATTACCTGCTTGCCATCAATATTATAAGCTAGAACTCTTCCGCCAAATATATTTATTTGGCTATAATAAGGAGCCCCTACAGTTGCTTCATTAAGGATATCCCCTTCTGGCTTAAAATCTGCCTTCATGGTACATGCAGATAACAGAAGCAAAGAAAAAGCAAAAAGTATCTTTCTCATTTACTTTAATGGTTTGAAAACCATCCCTCCAAAAAATCTATTGATAAAAAATTGCAAATCTTTTTTTTGTTTTATCCAGTTAATTACCTTTCCCCAAGAGAATAATTTTAATGCTATGTCTCCATTAGCTTCTTGTGTGACCGGACCATCCCATACAATCCAGTGCGTAGGTAACGTTGTTTTGTTTGTACTATATTCAAGAAGCCCATCGTTTATTAATGTTACGACTTTATAACCTTGCTCTATATATTTATTTAAATCTCTGATCCCCTGAACGCCTGCCTGGGTGATCCCTACATTACTATAGACCACTTCATAACCGGATTTTTCAAACCATTCCGTCAGTGTTTGCCACATTGTGATGCCTGCAACTGGAGAATCAAGAGCATCAAAGTTCAGTACGGTATTCTCTGAATCCCTGAGTCCAGCTAGTGTCATCCAGTCAGTACCGGCTATCTTCGGCCTGCCGTCATCAAAGTAAAATGTACCTGTTGGGTGTCGGCAACCTTCACTAGGCGAGATGATTAAGTCACCTATTTTAGTTTTCCCGTACCGCCAAAGTTCACGGGCAGCTTGCGCATACACATCAGGGCGATCCTTTTGCAGACAGTAAAAAAATGCAGCAGGTCCACATACACTTGCTGCTATTTGATTAGGGAAATCAAATCCGTTAAATCTTTCATCTATTTGACGTTCTATTAAATTTTTATCAAAAGGGTCTCTGGGATTTCCAATGGGGTATTCCTTTGCAATAAATGCGCGTTCCGGGATGGTGATTTTAATCTGCTTTGTTTCGCCCCCCTGACTCTCAGGTTTCATTGTCCCTTTTGAC
>NZ_JAEMGT010000191.1:0-5417 GCF_017655185.1 Rahnella sp. ChDrAdgB13
CGGCATCGTGCTGGTATACTGTGTGGCAGAACCGAAAACGTAGTGGTCCGGGCAATGACACAACACTCTGTCACCCGTGGCAACATAAGCCCGTCCTTCTTCGGCCCAGTCCTGCGCAGAAGCTAGAAGTTCAAAATAACCATTACATTTGCTGCATGAGGCTTTATCGCCGGTCCGGGCTATTGCTTTATTTCCTTCAAACCAGGATGCCGTTGCCGAAATAATTTCTCCGTAACTCGTTTTGTCGCCAAGGCAGGCCAGTGATCTTGCCATTATTAATCCCTCAATATATAAGCGGTTATACTCACCGGTATCATACAACAATCACAACTTAACCCAAATCACTCGCTTCTGATTGCCGGTACAGTGCCTGAATGCGGCATATCTGGGAGGGGCTGTACCCTGTCGCGTCTGCCGTTTCGCGGATGCTCAGTTTCTTGACCTGCCGGTAGTACAGAACTTTCTGATGCCGTTCCTGATCAGCCTGTTTGCCCCGATATTTCCCCAGTGTATGGGCCCGTTCAATTCCCTGTTTTTGCCGCTGGCGGCGGCTCAGCCAGTCCTTATGTGACATTGCGGCCATCAGGTCGATAAGCATGTTATTGATGGCGGTTATCACGGCGCGGGTGATTGGGTCAGCCTGCGAAGGATCTTTATCTGACAATGCCTGCCATGAGGTGGGTACATCCAGGCTGACAATCCGCAGCTCGTGTTGTTCTATCTGCTTTTTCAGCGTCGTCCAGTCGCTGTTGCTCAGACGTGTCAGGCGGTCTATCTGCTCGACCAGCAAGATATCATTGTGGTGACTGTCCATCAGTAAGCGTCCCAGCTCCGGGCGGTCAAGTTTTGTACCGCTGATATTCTCCCGGTAATAGCTGGCGATTTTATGCCCCCGTTCATGAACGAACTGCTCCAGCATCTCTTTTGCCCGATCGGCGAACTGATCTTCCGTCGAAGCCCTCAAATAAGCTCTGATGAACATTTTTTCACCATGTTATCGCATTTAGGTTATTGCATTTATTCTATCGCATATAGGTTATGTCATTCATAGTGTGCCGTCACGTTTCGGTTATGGCGTCAGGGTGCACCCCATTGCGATAGCCATTTTTGTTAAAAATAACACACTGAATAATTTACAAGGAAAACTATATGGCACGGAGGCAGATTCTTTCTCTGTCTGAAAGAGAATCGTTACTGGCATTACCGGACGATGAGTTAACGCTGACCCGAATGGCCTATTTCAATGAACATGATCTGGCGCTTATCAGTGCCCATCGTAAACCCGCCAGCCGTTTTGGTTTTGCCGTCCTTCTTTGCTATCTGAAAAATGTCGGCTTTGCCCCGGATAAAAAAATCCCACCCTCTGACGCGCTGTTGAAGCATATCGCCAGCAGGCTAAAGGCTACCGGGGATCTCTGGCCTGCTTACCTTTCCGGCAGGGATACGACCCGGCGTGAGCATCTAACCGAACTGTACCGCTATCTTGGCGTCAAAGCATTCACCGGCAAAATACAGCAGGACTGTATTACACACCTGCTGCCGATGGCGACGCGCACCGATAAAGGTATTCTCCTGGCCGAAGAGTTGCTGGTCTGGCTCCGGCAGAACAACGTGATAATCCCCGCGATTGATGTTGTGGAGCGTACCTGCGCGGAGGCCATGGCTGGCGGGGATAAAATCGTGTTTCAGACCCTGAATGCCCCGTTAACTCCGGCTCACAGGGATGCCCTGGATCGTTTACTTGAGTCATCAGATAATCAGCCTTCCAGGCTGACATGGCTTCTGCAACCGCCGGGTAAAATCAATGGAAAGAACGTGCTGCAACATCTTGATCGGCTCAGCAGCATTGAATCGCTGGCATTACCTGAAGGTATAGATCGTACCATTCACCAGAACCGGTTGCTGAAACTGGCGCGGGAAGGCCGAAAGATGAGTAGCCGGGATTTGACCCGATTTTCAGCAGCCCGGCGTCATGCGATCCTGGTGTGCGTGCTGGAAGAAGCCAGAGCCACACTGACAGACGAAGTGATTGAACTGCATGAGCGAATGTTGAACAGCCTGTTCAGCAAAGCTAAAAGAACCCAGGCTGAGCGCCTTCAGCAGACCGGAAAGCTGATCCAGTCAAAACTGAGGCAGTATATCGATGTCGGTCAGGCACTATCTGATGCCCGCGATTCCGGTGGTGATCCATGGCTCGCAATAGAAAACATACTCCCATGGACTGAGTTTGTCGCCAGTCTGGAGGAAACACGCTATCTCGCAAGAAAAAATAATTTTGACCCGTTGCATATTATTACTGAGAAATACAGCACATTACGGAAATATGCCCCGCGCATGTTGTCCGCTTTGCAGTTAGTCGCCACCCCGGCAGCGCAACCTCTGGCTGATGCACTGGTTGTGATCAAGGATATGTACCGTAAGCAGTCACGTAAAGTTCCGGCGACAGCGCCGCTTGAGTTTGTCCCTGAAAGCTGGCGCAAGGTGGTGATGACACCTGCGGGTATTGATCGGCAGTATTATGAATTTTGTGCGCTCAACGAGCTTAAGGGGGCGTTGCGCTCCGGGGATATATGGGTTAAAGGTTCGCGCCGCTACAAAAATTTTGATGATTACCTCATACCCGAAAAGGACTTTAACAAACTCTCACCGGGGCTGCCACTGCCCGTCTCTGCTGATTATCATGAGTACATTACCAGCCGTATGGCCCTGCTTCAGTCCAGACTTGAAGAGGTTAATGCCATGGCAGCCCTTGGTGAACTGCCCGATGTGGAAATATCCGACAGGGGCGTAAAAATCTCTCCGCTGGATAACTGCGTTCCGGTGCAGGTTTCACCGCTGGCAGAGCTGGTTTACAGCATGCTACCGCGTCCTAAAATCACAGAAATTCTCGACGAGGTAAACAGCTGGACGACATTTACCCGACATTTTTCGCATGTAAAAAATGACACAACCCGGCCCGATATCCGCCTGCTCCTCACCACCATTCTTGCGGATGGCATCAATCTTGGCCTGACCAAAATGGCAGAAGCCTGCCCCGGGAGCACCAAATCATCACTCGAAGATATTCAGGCATGGTACATCCGTGACGAAACCTATTCAGCCGCCCTTGCAGAGCTGGTGAACGCGCAGGGGAAACGACCGTTAGCGGCATTCTGGGGAGACGGGACAACATCATCATCAGATGGACAGAATTTCAGGACTGGCAGCTCAGGCCGCTACGCAGGGCAGGTTAACCCGAAATACGGGCAGGAGCCAGGACGTCAGTTTTATACCCATATTTCGGATCAATACAGCCCGTTTTACACCTGCATAATCAGTCGGGTCAGGGATTCAACCCATGTGCTCGATGGCTTGCTGTACCACGAAAGCGACCTGGAAATCAGGGAGCATTACACCGATACAGCGGGTTTCACCGATCATGTCTTTGCCCTGATGCATCTGCTGGGATTTGCGTTCTGTCCACGAATTCGGGATCTCCACGACAAAAAGCTGTTTATCAAAGGTAAAGCGGATCAATATCCGGCGCTACAGTCGCTGATATCCACGACCAGCCTGAACCTGAAAGAGATCGAGATTCACTGGCGTGAGGTACTGCGTCTGGCGACCTCGATAAAGCAGGGAACCGTCACGGCATCCCTGATGCTGAAAAAGCTGGCCAGCTACCCCAAGCAAAACGGACTTGCCAAAGCACTGAGAGAAATTGGCCGCATTGAACGAACGCTGTTTATGCTCGACTGGTTCCGCGATCCTGCACTGCGTCGGCGGGTACAGGCGGGGCTGAATAAAGGAGAAGCCCGTAACGCACTGGCGCGGGCGGTATTTATGCACCGGCTGGGAGAAATCAGGGACAGGAAGCCGGAAAATCAGAGCTATCGCGCCAGTGGGCTGACGCTTCTGACGGCTGCGATCTCGCTGTGGAATACTGTGTATATGGAAAGGGCGATCGATGCCCTGAAGGGTAAGGGACTAAAGATCAACGAACAACTGCTGTCGCATTTGTCGCCGCTAGGCTGGGAGCACATCAATCTGACAGGCGATTATATCTGGAAAAGCAACCGGATACCGGCTTCCGGTAAGTTTCGTCGGCTGAGGCCCGGTAAAGTAGAAAGGTCAAAAAACAACCTTAACGTACAATAATTTTCGATATCCAAACTGACCCCAATAACAATGAATAAATATTTACCTGCGGCCGCGTTGGTCACGGCACTTGTATTACCCGTGGGCGCGGCGCTGGCTGCCCCGTCCATCGATGTCGGATTTTCTCCGGAGGGAAGTGCATTACAGCTGGTTATGAGAACGATAGACAACGCGCAACAGAATATCCGCCTTATGGGGTACTCGTTTACCTCCCCTGAAGTGGCCCGCGGCCTGGTTGCGGCTAAACGTCGGGGCGTGGACGTCAAGGTGGTGGTCGATGAGAAGGGTAACAAAGGGAAAGCCAGCGTGGCCGCGATGAATTTGCTGGTTAATGCAGACATTCCTGTACGCACTATTAGTAAATACAAAATTAGCCATGACAAAGTAATTATTGTTGATAATCAGACGATTGAAACTGGCTCGTTTAACTATACTCGCAGCGCTGCGGAAGCGAATTCGGAGAATGCTCTTGTTGTGAGTGGATTGCCTGCACTGGCTCAAACGTATCTCGTGCACTGGCAGTCCCGCTGGGATGACGGTACTGACTGGCACTCATCCTATTGAGAAGAAACTACCCCGAACGGTAATTTCTCTGCCTCCTCTAAAAATCTTTGTCACTTAAGTTATGCATTTTTGCGATGTGGCCCGCGCCAACGGGTCTGCAGAAATGCTATTTATGCTGCCGAGTTACAGAAACTGTAGTAGGCTTTCTCAAGTGATCCTATTTTGATCTTTGAGGAGGCAGAAATGTCACATATCGAAAATGCAGTAACTTCCT
The DNA here is from genome assembly GCF_017655185.1 of Rahnella sp. ChDrAdgB13. Lineage (NCBI taxonomy): Bacteria > Pseudomonadati > Pseudomonadota > Gammaproteobacteria > Enterobacterales > Yersiniaceae > Rahnella > Rahnella sp. ChDrAdgB13. The sequence continues at coordinate 4,916 of NZ_JAEMGT010000191.1, forward strand.
CAACGAAACCTAAGCGTCCCTACAGAAAAGGCAATGCACTTAGCGATGCCGAAAAGCAGCGAATGGCCACTGCCCGTAAAAGAGCGACGCATAAAGAAGTTAAAGTGTTCATCGAACCACAGCTTAAAGAACTGCTTATGAGCATGTGTGAAGAAGATGGCTTAACCCAGGCGGAAGTACTTGAACAGTTGATAGAGCGTGAAGCGCGAGACAGGAATTTAGCCTAATGGGCTTACTTTCTTGATCCTTTCCTTATTGAGTGCTAGATTGCTGATCAGTTAGAGAATTTTTTGGCTGGCCACGCCGCAAGGTGGCAGGGAATGGGTTTGTGTAGGTAATTTTACAAACCCAGAAAAGCAAAAACCCCGAATATCTTCTCATTTCTTGGCGGGAACGAAAGATAGTCGGGGCTCACTAAAACTGTATAGAGTTGTTGCTCTATGCAGGGAGTATAGATTTATGCCTTTTAAAGGTCAACTCCTCCGGCGCAACATAAGTGCTG
>NZ_JAEMGT010000192.1:0-4458 GCF_017655185.1 Rahnella sp. ChDrAdgB13
CAGAAAGGGAATTCAGGTTTAGCTTGTTTATTAGCCAGTTACTGGCGAAGGCGATCCCAGTCAGAGGAGCCATATTTAGAAAAGCCCGCTTAAGGAAACTTAAGCGGGCTTTTTGCTTTTGTGGAAACAGGTTGCCGTAATGACTGGCGCATACGCCGGAAGATCAGCACGCTAAACCGGTGCCGGCAGAACATCCAAGCGCGTTGTAAATCTCAACGATCACCTGCCTCGTTGCGTCTTCAATCGTTCCTTCATTACGGCATAAAACCCAGCCCTGACCGGCAATTTCCCGCTCGAACGCTTGAGTACAAGCGACATGTTCTTCCAGATTATGAATCACCGTACTACTCAGCCCACGCGTCCGCGCCGCGGCTCTCGCCCATGAAATATCCGGCGCAGTAACAACCCCGACATGCAGGTCTGGCGTTCTCACATTTCGTTCAATATTAAGCTGCAAAATCTCTGCGAATGGCACCATCCTGCGAAACGCGGCATCCGACGGGTACCAGCGATCCATCAAGATAATGCTGTCCGGTGGCTGTTTAGTCAGCACTTCCTGGGAAATCCATGCACGACTATCCGCAAAGCGCGCACAAACCTCCAATTCTAAATCCAGGGAGGGATTTCTTGCGAGCCGGTTAACGAGAGCCATTGTTTCCCCCCTGAAGGGATCACTTTTTTTCTCGCAAAGTCGGATTACCTTCTTGTTGTCTGCCCTGAGTACTTTCGTAATGGCTTCCAGCAGAGTGGTTTTACCGGTTCCCTTAGGCCCGTCCAGAGAAACAAACAGTTGTCGATTCATGCTTGTGAAGACGATTGATATGCGGTTTTTGTAAAACCTGAATCTGGCAAAAACATCTTATTTCCTTCGTATAAATAGCGGTCCACCCTGTCGTTCATCAACGATGAAGCAGATAAAGGGCTGTTATAAACAAACACTGATGAACATTCTGGCCATGATTCTAACTCATCCGTTTAAAAACGAGGATTAAAGCCGTCTGTGGTCATTGCACCTAGTTATGACCTGCGCGGTGTAGTTCATCGGAACTGTAGTGGTTTACTGAATTTGGCCACCTGAACAGAGGTGATATGCTCACCCCAGAACAACACAGGTGCTCCAATGAAAAGAAGAAATTTAGTCCTGAATTCAAACGCGCATCCTCTCAGTAGGTTGTCGACCAAAATTACACCGTCTTTGACGCTGCTGAGGGCTATGAAAGTTGGCCTTTCCACGATGACGAAATGGGTCAAACAACTGCGTGCTGAGCGTTAGGGTAAAACACCAAAATCTTCCCCGATAACTCCGGAATAAATCAAGATATGTGAGCCAAAGAAACTACATCGCATTAATAGTAAACAAAATATTAAACATGCTGATGATTGCAATCGATTTGAGCCGTTTGTCTGTCTCAGCACAAACGAATGAATACCCGCCCCTCCGCAAATACCCCAGCAGACCGATGGGGGAAGTATCAACCCCCGGTCACAGTGATGAGCATGACAGGAAGCAACACAAGGCGTGTCAGCCCACCTCCTCGCTCAGTTTCTCACGCATAAATTCAATAAACACCTGAGTTTTCGCGGGTAGCAGCCGTGTTTCAGTCAGAGCATAAATCGTGACCGCGTCCGCCTTCCATTCAGGCAATATCCGGGTCAATTTATTGTCCGCAACGTCTTCACCGACAATTTTGTCAGGTAAAATCGCGATGCCTGCTCCCATTGAGGCAAAACGACGCATCATACCAATGCTGTTCATCTGAAAGCGTCCGGAAATTTTAAGGCTAATCCGGCTTTCTTCGCGATGTAAGTGCCAGTAACCGGGCTTATCCTGCCGCATACCAATACATTCATGATCCGTCAGCTCATCTGGGTTACCCGGATTGCCATTCTGAACTAAATAGTCGGGGGACGCGTAAAGACTGCGCGAAAGCGACCCGAGCTTGCGCGCAATAAGTCCGGAATCGGGCAGACTCCCCATGCGAACAGCCAGATCATAGGGCTCCGATACCAAATCAACGTTTCTCGGCGTTAAGTCGAAATCGAAGCTGATACCAGGATAACAGTCTGAAAATTCTTTAATAAAGGGAGCAAGAATAATCACCGCAAAATCGGCCGGTAAAGAGACCCGCAGCATGCCCTGTGGCTGAGCCAGGAGAGAACCCAACTGTTCATGCGCCAGACGCGCTTCATCAATGATACGCCGGCTTCGTTCGTAATAAATCTGACCGGCTTCGGTCAGTTCAATCTTACGTGTCGTCCTGTGTAACAGCCTCAGGCCGATAAATTTTTCAAGCTCGTTTATTTTACGGGACAGCGTGGAATTAGGCATGCCGAGCGCCTCAGCAGCACCACGAAAACTGTGTGCTTTGACGACCTCGACAAAGTAAGACATATGGTTAAGTAGTTCCATGTTAATTGTGCCAATGATGGAATATTCAATTCTGATATTAGCTATTTATACCAAAAAGTAACAGGCTATACTTTAATCATTCGCAGGAGAAATGAATAAAACCCTGCCTTGATTCTGATAAAAGTTTCTATTTATCAGGTGTTTAACCATAACTTACAGGATAGATATCATGAGCTTTGAAAAATTCACCGCTGACAACGCTGCCATGCTGTTAATTGACCATCAGGTCGGCACTATGGGCTGGGCAAAATCTATGCCTTTTGAAGAGTTAAAACGTAATGCGCTGATGCTGGCCAAATCTGCTGCAATTCTGAATATGCCGGTGGTGCTGACCTCAAGCATGGAAGAGTATGCCCAGGGCCCGCTGGTTGAAGAACTGAAAACCATTCTGCCGGAAGAGTTTGAAGCACGAATCAAGCGCCTGGGCATCGTTAACGCCATGGACGATGAGAACTTTGCCGCCGCGGTTAAAGCCACCGGCAGAAAGAAACTGATTATTGCGGGTGTAACCAATGACGTCTGTACGGTATACCCGGCACTGACACTGGTTACAGCAGGCTTTGACGTGCAGGTCGTTGCTGACGCCGGTGCCTCGCCAACCAAAATGGCTGATGACATTGCGCTGCGCCGCATGGACAAAAATGGCATTACGCTCACCACAACCAACCAGCTGATTGCTGAGCTGGCAGGAAGCTGGGCAACACCTCAGGGCGAGAAACTGGTCCAGGTATTGATGGAGTCCTTCCAGTAATGAATGAGCCAGCAGGCTCGTGCGGAAGCGATTTTACGCCTTCCGTGTGAGTCTGCCCTCCCGGACAGGAGAGTAACGACAATGTTTAAAATTGAAAACAGCAGTAAACATCAACATGGTTCTGGCGGTTTCGGCATCGATATCCTCTGGCCGGGTATGGTGCAGAATTCATACGACAGCGGTATTGGTGCAATTGGTCGTATTGACCAGGCGAACGTAAAAGCGGGAACGGTAATTCCAATGCATCCTCATAAGGATGATGAAATTCTCACTTACATGCGTAAAGGCAGAATGCTGCATCTGGACACGGTCGGTAATGAGGAAGAGATTACTGATACCCGACTGATGCTCATGAACGCCGGACATACCTTCCAGCATGAGGAACGCATTCTGGGTGAAAAAGGTGAATCAATGCAATGTCTGCAGATTTTCATTCGCCCCTCAGAAACCAACCTGACACCTCAGGTGCAGTTTCATGATTTCGGCACGCCTTACAGTGACAATAACTGGCGGCTGATTGCCGGCCCTGAAAATGCGCCGTTAACTTTCCGTTCTCAGACGTGGATACAGGACACACGACTTGCTGGCGGTGGTGAGCTGACGCTACCGGCTGTTCCGAACGATAGCGTAGTGCGCCTGTTATATGTATTTGAGGGCGCGGCCCGAATTGGTGAAACTGCCCTTAGTACGGGTGAAAGCATCCTTATCGAAGACAACGAAGTTCACACTATCACCGCGATGGAAACCACTGATATGGTACTTTTCACTACTGACCCGGCTGCAAAAGTGTTTCGTGGCGGTATGTTCAGTGGAAACATGCGCCCGCGCCTGTAAGGGTGTTTCTAAAATATTACGGGCTGAACAGTATTCTTTCCAATTACCGGAGAAATACAATATTTTAATTTTTCAAAAAAACACGCCGGATGTTTTATCACCCTTTTATCGGGAATGTTTTTATATTAATTCGACATTATAAATAAAGTGTCTTTGAATTTATTTATATGTTTTGTCAGCGTGCTGAATATCTACATTATTGTTACTTTTTATTAATGCAGCATATTTCAACGACATAACTTATTATTAGGCCACAGGAAATTAAAAATGGATAAAATATTTACACCATTCAAACTCGGGAAATATATATTGAACAACCGTCTGGTGATGGCCCCAATGACCCGCAGCCGTGCAGAATATGACGGCACACCGGCTGACCTTGCGGTTGAATACGGCTTTGTTGAATAAATCGAACTTTTTGCCGTAATCAGGATCAGATCACCACATTCTCGATCCTGTAGCG